>NZ_JABJWD010000083.1:0-1827 GCF_013155425.1 Gluconacetobacter entanii
GTCGACATGACCTGACCCGCCAACATCTTTACCAATGGCGGACGTCATTCCGTCAAAGACTATCTTCCCCAGATCAGTCTGTGGCGTTTGTTCCTGTTGCTTCAGTGACGACACCTGCTGTGGCATCTGGCGGTGATCCTGACGAACTGGCCATAGTGCTGCGCAATGGCCGTAGTATCAGGGTGACGGGACATCCTGCCGAAGATCTTCTGGCCCGGGTCATCCGGATTGCGGAGACGGCATGATTGGCGTGGGCAACGGCGTGCGTGTCTATCTGGCCTGCGGGGTGACCGATATGCGCAAGGGCATATCGGGTCTGGCAGCACTGGCACAGGACGTGCTGCGTCAGAACCCGACATCAGGGGCGCTCTTTGCCTTTCGTGGTCGCCGTGGGGACAGGATCAAGCTTCTGATGTGGGACGGTCAGGGGTTCTGTCTTTATTACAAGGTGCTTGAGAAGGGACGTTTTCCATGGCCGTCTCCGGCAGAGGGCGTTGCACGCCTGACGACAGCACAGATGGCCATGCTGTGGGAAGGCATGGAGTGGAGACGCCCTTCCTGGTCTGCACCACCGTCTCGCGTGGCCTGATTTTTATGGCGTGAGAGTGCAGAACATTTTGAATTTTCTTAGGTTTTCTGCTATTTTTTCATAATGACGTCTGCACCTGCGGTCCTGCCTGATGATCCGGATACCCTGAGGGAAATGATTGTTTCCCTGCAGACCGAAGTGGCTCGGCTTTCTGCGTCAGCCCGTGCGTATGAAGCTCTTGTCCAGTCTCTCAAAATCCGGATCGCACGTCTTCAGAAACAGAAATTCGGGGCCAGTTCAGAAAAGATAGACCGTGAGATTGAACAACTCGAACTGCTCCTTGAAGATGTAAAAATCGCCATCGCGGCAGCCGATCCTTCTCCTGATATCAGGGAGCATGATGTCAGCGATGATGCACTCTCTCCCCCACGGCAGCGTGGCAAACCAAAGGTTTCTGACACGACACCACGGGAGCGTATTGTTCTCGACCCAGGTGAGGCCTGTCCTGCCTGTGGCGGTCCCCTGCGTCTTGTAGGCGAAGATGTCACCGAAATACTGGACTTTATTGCGGCAAAACTGAAAGTTGTCGAAACGGCACGGCTGAAGAAATCCTGCCGTCACTGCGAAACACTGGTGCAGCCTGAAGCACCGTCGCGCCCTGTCCCACGGGGGATGGCTGGCACCGGGCTTTTAGCCCATATCCTGGTCTCGAAATTCGATGACCACATTCCGCTTTATCGTCAGAATGAGATCTTTGCCCGTCAGGGTGTGGACATTCCCCGTTCAACCCTGATCGACTGGTGTGGTCAGGCCGTTGCCGTTCTGCGTCCTCTGACAGATCTGATCCGTCAGGATGTCGTAAAGGCAGACCTGCTACATGCTGATGATACACCCATCCAGGTTCTTGACCCCCGTCTGCGTCAGGCTGGCAAACCCCGGGGCGTGAAGGAAGGGCGGATCTGGAGCTATCTGCGCGATCCCCGCCCATGGGGAGGGAGTGATCCGCCCGCCGTGGCCTACTGGTTCTCTCCCGATCGCAAGGGGATCAATCCCCAGACCCATCTGGCACAGTTCCGGGGCATTCTGCAGGCTGACGCCTACGCCGGGTTCAGGGATCTGTATAAACCAGACGCAACAGGAACCGTGCACGTGCGCGAAGCGGCCTGCTGGGCTCATCTCCGCCGGGCCTTCCATGATGTCTGGAAGGGCAGTGATTCGACAATCGCAAGGGAAGCACTTGAACAGATCGGAGAGCTCTACGATATCGAGCGCCAGATCACCGGACACCCGGCCCCGTA
>NZ_JABJWD010000084.1:0-16822 GCF_013155425.1 Gluconacetobacter entanii
GCCCATGTCTCGTCCGTAAAGGTGCCTGTTCTGTCTCCTTCTTCCATCCCTACAATATGGGAAGAAATTCAAGATCTAACAGGCCCTAGTCGCAAGATACTTTGTCAGGATGGTCTCCTCTAAGCGGGAGACCATTCGTGAAACATCTCATTCTACCTCTTGTCCTCTCCCCCTGGCTTGCGGCATGCAGCGCTGGCAACGTGTCGTCTGCTGCACATGTGCATGGCCCAAAGGCTCCCCCGACCAGGCATGCGCGTTATGATCCGCACGTGGCCTACGGATCGACACGTGTAATCTGGACACCCCCTACGTACGATCGCGCCGGTACGATCGTCCGGCCTGATGATCCACGGGCGATGTCGGGGCGCGAGGATTACGAACATGCCTCCTGGGCAACAGGCGCTCAGGGCGGCGACAAGAACGCGCCACCCGGCACGTTCTGAGTGCTCCGCCAATCCTATCTATTCACCAGCGTAAAGCAGATGGACTTGCGGTTACGGCCTGCGTGGAATGAGGCTGTCGGCGGTGGCGACAAATTGGCGGGCGGAACCCAGGCGGCGTTCGCGGATCTGCCAGTTGAGCCACGCGTTCTGAAACGCCACGAGTGTCAGAAATGTCCAGAAGGGTGCGAACTCCAGCGCAGCAAGGAGTTGGCTGCCCTTCCAGTGGGAAAGGAGCATTTCTCCGGTCCAGCCAAGCACCAGAACAACAGCGAGCATACTGGCAGCAAGCGCCCGCCTGTATGTCTCATGCTGTCTCTGATCGAGTAAGATCGCCACAACGCGGGGTTCGACGCCGTATTCGGCAGCGCCCGCGGCGATATCAATAGGGGTACCGTCTGGCGCCCGCGGGCCCTGCATACCGGCTTTAGGCTTCAGTAATGCCTTCCCGAGGGCTTCAATCAGCGCGGCATTCCTCGTTACATCGGACCAGGCGACCAATGTACGTGGGTCGCCAATCACCACGCGGGCCACCTTGCGCGTTCTTTCAAAAAAACGCCGCGGGCCGGTCTGGTCCTGTCGTGTCTTCATTGCGAGACCGAGGTGAGAAATGTGGCGACATCCGTGGGAACGCCGTCGAGCCGGCCGGTCCCGCCATTGCGGTGCATCCAGACGAACGTTGGTGTCCCTGTGAGCCCTATCTGCCGTGCAATCCGGGTATTACGGGCAAGCTTCTCCCCACTATCCGGTTCAGGTGCAGCCAATCCCGGGTTTAGACGACCGTTGACCCACGCTTGTGCCATCTCGTTTGCCGGGAGCGATAGCATGGCTCTCGCATTGACGGTACTGGCGCCGTTATCCTCGTAATCAAGCAATGACAGCGGGACTATTTTCAGGCGAACTTTCCCTGCATCGATTGCGGGCTGAAGGATATGCATCGCCTTCATCGAGTAAATGCATTGCGGGTCTATGAACATGATGACTTCCGGGGCGGAAGGTATCCCTATAAGGCCTCCCGAGAGCCCCTGGAACTCGGACTGTTCGTTAGCGTCGGATGAAGCGCCAGAGATACTGATTTCTGGGACGGCTCCAGGAATGCCCCTGATCTGGTCTTTCGTGATGTCCTGTCCAGCGGCACCCCACATCCGGGCCGCGACTGCTGCCTTGCCATCCGGGGTCGCATAGACGACCTGAAAACGGTTATCCGCCCGAACAAACATTCCCCTGATGCCATCGACCGGTGCGAGATCGTGGGCGCGCGACCCGGCCAGGGAACGTAGGGTGTCGTAGGGTACCGGGATCAGCGTGCCGCTAAGCACGATCGCGTGGCTTTCCGGGGCGAAAAAGACCAGGAGTTCGTTCCGGGTATGGGCGATGCCAGCTTCGAACCCGTGGAGATCGGGTAGTTTTTCGATGTTGGCCCCTGCGATCCCAAGGTGGGCGACTGCATCGGTCCTACCTTTATCATCATGTTCCAGGGTCGGCCCTATGGTGTCGCTCCTGGACTCAATCGGAGTAGACACAGAGCATTGCTGTCCTCGCGCTGGCGCGTGCATGAGCAGGAGAAATGGCAACACGTAGAAACAGCGCATGGCGGACTCCGGACAATACCTATGTCCTGTACGCCCTGATCATGCGACTGCGATTAAAAAATCATCCCTTGTCGTTTCCCCTTTCTTGAGACAGGAGATTTTCAAAAGGGGGGGGGATCGGGGAGAGAATAAACGTATCTTCTGCTTCGCTTCCTAACTCCTCGACCGACATCTCGCTTATCATTTTTACAAGAATATCAACGCGGAGTTGCAAATAATGGGAATTCGGGTGGTCGTCTTTCAACTGACGGCCTTTTTCGTGGCAAAGCACCAGAATGGGGTGCAATGATCTTGCCTGCTCACGCCTGGCAGTTGATGTTTTCGCTGGAGAAGCAATGTATTCAATATTGCATCTCAGCGCTAAAATCGCCTGAACCAGCGTCAGACATAGCTGTCCGGATTGTTCGTCATCGATAAGCTCGAAACGCGAGCGAAGTTCATCAAACTTCATATCATCCTCACACGGATCAAGACGAACACACTGAAGCAACGCAGTGCACGGTTGCCATGTTTCTTACGGAGCGCTGGAGCGGCATAACCCGATATACTTTGCTATTGTTGACGATTTCCGTAGTGATTTAATCTGGTCACCTGGCTCCACGGAATCATGATCAGGCTGCTCAATCTACACGATTCCGTCTTGTTGTAACGTATATCTCATTATTGTTACCAAGTGTTTCGTCAATATTCTGCGGGCAACGCATGTTCGAAACATGCCCTGCACTTTCTGGCTGATCGAAGGGCAGTCACGCCTGAGTGGCGAGAAAAAGCGTCTTCTACGTCATCTTCGACCGGGTCATGGCTTGAGGCAACCACCAATGTGCTGGATGATTGACGTATCGGAAGACATCCGCATCGTATCATCCGACCCATAGATCGTAGGAAATGATCCATGCATGCTCCACGCGGAGTTGCAAAAGGCTGAAAGAAGTTCAGAATATCTGTACTTGGATAATAGATCATGTTAGCATCATGCGATGCGCAGGACCAATATGACATCCAGAAGATCAAGGAGCGCCGTTCCCTCAGGGAAAACAATACAACTTGGACTGTTCCCGCTATCGGTCCAGTTGCGCCGTATTCAACCCAGTTTCAATGAGTGGCGGTATTACGGACTGTCAGTTCAGCCCGACCTGTTCGGTGGTGCTGCACTTGTTCGTAACTGGGGCAGGATCGGGACAGCTGGCACCCAGCGCGTGGATCTCTATCCCGACGAAGGCGCTGCGGTGAATGCTCTGACCGCGATGATCCGTTATCGCCTGAAACGCGGCTATATCGTTACACAGTCATGACTGGCAGCATTATCTGCAGGATAACCCGGGGTGATCATCAGACAGGTGATAGAGATAAATACTGTATCCGCTCACCACGTCATGGAAAATTCGTGTGTGGATATATTCCGACTAAAAAAACTTATCATCGACATTGAGGTGAGCCGTAGTTTTCGTGAAAGGCCCGCTGCATAAGCCAGTTTACGCCGTCTGATAGCGTAATCAGGGGCAGGCTCCGCCGCATACAATTTGCGTAAAACTTGATGTTCATGGTGCAATGTGATCGATGTAGGCAACGTACCGCAATATATAATTTAGCTTTCGATACGCCATATTTTGCCGATTGCATAAAGACTTACACTCCGGCAATGTTATTCGGCAAAAATATAGCGGAGAGGCTTTATCATGGACCAATCAGACGACCTAACCCCGGCAATTGTAATTGCCATGAGCGACATCGTGGCAGCGCATCTCGGCAATACCAATACCTCTCTGCCGACAGAACATGTCCCGGCGTTTATCCGCGATGTCTACGCCGCTATCCGCGAAACAACACCGGCCACAGAGAAAAACAGCAGCATCCCTGCCCAGCAACCCGCAGTTCCAGTCGCGCAGTCGGTATTTCCTGACTACATCGTCTGTCTGGAAGATGGCAAAAAACTCAAAATGCTCAAGCGTCACCTGCAGACAAGGTACGGAATGACGCCAACGCAATACCGAGAGAAGTGGCAGCTTCCTATGGATTATCCCATGGTTGCTCCGGAGTATGCCAAAATGCGGGCGACTCTGGCGCGAGACGCGGGTCTCGGACGTAAGGTTTTGGTGCCCCAGACCGCTCCCGTGGACGAAGCAACCGCAGCACCTTCTGTCGATAGTGCGACGAAAGAAGTGTTGGTCGACACTGCAGAGGCTGTATTACCCCCCAAAAAAACGATTTCGAAGCGATCCAGGTCGTCGGCAACTGAAACCGGATCTTCCGCGGCATCGCCAAAGAAAACGCCGGGTTCCAAGACTTCAGCGAGACCGCGTGCGGTACGGAAGACCGGCACGAAAGCAAAAGGGGCCAAGGTCTGACTGATCAGCCCAGCCTATCCGGCTTTGTCATAAGGCAGCCAGGCATCACCCGAACGTCAGGATGATCAGATGATGAATGTTCATGAGGAAGATGTTCGAGTTATCATTGCGCCAGTTCGCGCCACACTGCTCAAACTGGAAGATCTCGTCGCCGGGATTACCGATCTGAACGGGCATGATGAAATTGACTTTGGACAGTCTGTAGGTGACGAAAGCTGGTGAACACCAAATCGCAGGTCACGTGGGTTCCGGACTGCGGCGACATTGTCTGGTTGGAATTTGATCCCTCAGCCGGGGCGGAAACGGGCTGTGCATCGGCCTGCGGTGCTTCTCAGCCCTGCAAGTTATAATGCCAAAGCGGGGATGACGCTTTGCTGCCCCATGACCACTAAAATCAAAGGCTATCCGTTTGAAGTAGCCGTAGTAGTAAAACCCGCCAGTGTGGTCCTCTCTGATCAGGTGAGAAGTCTGGACTGGCGGATGCGGAACGCGAAGCTCAAAGGAAAGGTCTCGGCAAAGGAAATTGAGGCAGTTCGTCAGCATGCCAGATTACTGGCTGGCCGAGGAAAACAGGGAAGCCCGAACATTTCAATGTATTCAAACATGTCCTGCCGGACTTCTTAATATGTGTTGTAGGTTCGACGCTGCATGCGCTTGTCTGATGAGCGATCAACCACGTTCTACGCCGACATACAGGGCAACGTTGGCCTCTGCGCCAGAAAACGGAAACATGAGATGTGCAGCACAGCCGAACAGGGTCACGTTCGGTTGCGGCTGCCAGCACATTCCTGGCGGTAGGTTGCTATACGTTAGCAATGGCACCGGGCTGTGGTCGGGTTTTGTACTCTAATTGGGCAGGGGTGTGAAATCACCTGTTTCAGTCTGGGTGCGGGGTGAGTCTGGAGCCTTATCCTGACGCCGATGAGCGTTCAAAACGCCGGGTACCGGCTAGACGAGCCATCAGCCCGCATATGAGTGCGGCTGCACAACGCGGGCCTATGTATGATACCGGTGATCGGGTTGAAAAAGGCAGAGCTGGGTACCGAGGGCACGACAGCATCATGTCCGTCCGTAGCAAGGAACTTTAACAGATGCTCAAATCCGAGATACGAGCCTAGCCAGCTGTGGCAGAGCAGCACAAGTGGGCAAGACGCCACGCCTTCGGTGGGTATTATTGACAGCCAGTCGGTTAAAACCGCTACAACAGCGGCCGCTGTGGTTATGACGCGAGCAAAAAAAATCAAGGGTCGCGAGCGGCATATCTCGACCGACACGCTGTGTCATGTCGTGGCAGCTGTCGTGCATCCCGCCGACATTCAGGATCATAACGGTGCGCCGCCGGCAGCAACCAAAATACGCTCATTGTTCGCTTGGCTGCGCCATCTGATTGGTGAGGGTGGATATGCTGGCGAGAAGTTGCGTGGTGTGCTGGTCGAACGTGGCCGACGGACGATCGAGATCGTCAAGCGCAGCGATCGGGCTGAAGGCTTCATCATCATGCCGAAACGCTGGATCGTGGAGCGTCGCTTCGTATGGCTCGGACGCTGCCGCCGTTTCACGAAACATGTCGAGGCACCAATCTCGTTATCCTGTGCACAGTTGATGATTGTCCATATCTGCAGGGTGCTGAGACAAATCAATCAAACCGCTTTCTAATTCAGGCTCTAACAGAGCCTTAAATTCACATATGAAATTATCGTTTACTCTAAATATAGAAATGATAATCATTTTCATAATATAAATTCTCTTTTGTAGACCGGATGTTCAGGTTCACGTCAGGTTTCTCTGTTACAGTCAGAAAGTCATCGTCGTGATGGCAGGAACTTTATGTACGCCGGGGAACAGACGCTTATTATGCAAAGGATAGTGCGGGATAGTCTGTATGCAGCCTGTATTTTCTTCCTAGGGGTGTCGGCCGCTTGGGCGGATGATGGGACAGAGGGCATATGTATGACGGTCCGGCATGGTATACGTTTGCATGTAGATGGCATGTATGGGGGTTATCCCCATTCCGTACTGCGTGACGCCGTGCTGCAGGGCGTGGCGTGCCCCTCTGATGAAGCTGAACGGCATGTCTTCGGTCTCATTGCCGACCCGCCGCCACACCTGCGTATTTCCGTTACGAGGCCCATGGGGCAGGGGCAGCAGGGGGCGATTTCGGCCCGGCTGTTCTCGCAGGGGCATTTTGTCATCGGGGAACGCATGTCCCTTTCGCCCCTGGCGCGTTCGCAGTCCCCGTTTTCGGTCACGTCCGAGATCAATCTGCTGATGGCGCGACTGTGGAGCGATTTGGCCGAACGGATCAGCCATGGTGGTCGCGCCATTCCATGATAGCCTGAAGCATGAACCGCGCCATCCCCCCCATTGTGTCGATCGCCATGGCCTGTGCCCTGCCATGGATGGCCCTGGCCCAGGACGCCCGCCCTGGCCCATCCTTCCATGAAGCCGTCGGCATGGCCTGGGCGATCGATCCCGTCCGCACCGAACTTCAGGTCGGCCATCATTCCGCCCGCGCCCGCGCCAGCGCTGCCGGGTCATGGTTTGCCGGCGGCCCGACCCTGTCGGGTGAATACATGGATGACCACATGCTGGGCAGTAACGAAGGCTATACAACCTATCAGGGCGGCGTGTCGGTGCCGCTGTGGCTGCCGGGGCAGGGCAGCGCCACGAAACAGGTCGCCAGCGCGGAAGCCGCGTCGATTGATGAGCAGCTCAATGTCGAACACATGGCGCTGTCCATCCGGGTGCTGGACGCAGCTGCCGCCGCCCTGATTGCCCGTACCCGGATGGATGTGGCCCATGCCCTGTACGATGCGACAGCGCGCATGGCCGGCAATGCGACGCATGCGGTGCATGGTGGGGAACTGGCCTCGGTCGATGGGCAGATGGCGCAGGCGGCGATGGAGAACGCGCACAATGAACTAGCCCTGGCACAGGAGGAAGCGCAGAACGCGACTACGGCCCTGGAGGTGCTGCTGGGGCGTCCGGTTGTGCCCGACCTGAGCCGTTATGGCGGCGGCGACGTGACGCAGGCCCGTTTTGTCAGCCCGCGCGACATGGAAGACAACGATCCCCGCATAAAGGTCGCGCACCGCAATGTGGAAGCCGCCGAAGCGAACATGAAACTGGCGCGCCGTTCGTTCATGCCCAACCCGGAAATCGGCGTGGACGCCATTCATGAAAAGCAGTACGGCAGCCCGTGGGATGATCGTGTGGGCGTGAATTTCAGCATCCCCCTGCCCAGCGAGGTCCGTAACACGCCCATCATGTCCGAAGCCCGCAACCGCCTGGCCACGGCCACCAGTCAGGAAACGCAGGCGCGGCGCATGGTGCATCTGGAAATGATGCGCGTGCGTGAACGCCTGATCGCGGCCACCACGGCACGACAGGCTACCCGCAGTGCCGCAGAGAATATGGAAAAGCGGGCCCAGGCGCAGGAACGGGCCTGGCGGGTAGGCGAAGCCAGTGTGGATACGGCGCTTGCCGCCCGGCAGGCGGCCGCCAATACCCGACTGGCCAGTGCCCGGGCTGAGGTGGAGTGGCATGTCGCCAGCATCCGCATGCTGATTGCAACAGGTGTTGTGCCATGAAGCGGATTGCCTCCATCCTGTTTCTTCTCGGCCTGCCTGCCCTGCCTGCCCATGCCGGGGAGGGGGCGCTGCCCCCGATCGTGAAGCTGGACGGGGCGGCGGTTGCCAATGAAGGGGTAACCATCGTCACGGCCAGGCCGGGTCGCGTGGCACCCATGCTGCCGGTCATGAGCCGGGTCATGCCCGATACGACGCGGGTCGTGCATATCCATCCCGCCGGCAGTGGCAAGGTGCTGGCAGTACTGTTACAGCCCGGAGCATCCGTGCAGCGGGGGCAGGCGCTGGTGCGCTATCAGGATCATTCCCTGCATGTTGCGCGCCTGCAGGCGGTTCAGATGCGTGCAGCGCTTGCTGCCGCCATTGCGGCCCGGACCGATGCGGCAGGCGCGGTGCAGCGGGCTAGGGCACTGGCTGGCGAGAGCATATCATTGGCCGAACTGCGCCGCAGGCAGGACGTGCTGGCACAGGCGGATGCCACCATGCGTGCACGCCAGGCGGATGTGGACACGTTGGGCCACCGTTTTGCCGAGGAGTTCAATTCATCATCGGAGCAGGACAGTCAGGGCGCGGAAGACGAAACCTCGACCCTGATCTCCCCTGTCAACGGCATGGTGCAGGTGATCGGTACGTCAGTGGCGGGTGATGTGGACCCGAGCATGGATGTGGCTACCGTCGCGGATCTGTCCAGCATATGGCTTGTTTCTGACATCCCGCCAGACCAGGCAGCGCGGATCGCACCAGGCGGCCAGCAGGTAACGCAGACGGCAGACGGCCCGTTTACATCCCGTATCGATACGGTGGACGGCATGGCCAGCCCCCTGACCGGGCTGGTCCGGGTCATAAGCCGTGTGGCCAACCCCACTGGCGCGCTGGTGCCCGGTATGGTGCTGGATTCCGCACTGGCCCAGCGTGACAGCGTGGCGGGTCTTGTCGTGCCGTCCGAAGCCATCCAGCAGATTGACGGGCATAGCGTCGTGTTCGTGCGGGTGAACGCGACGGATTACCGGCCGGTCGTGGTCGATGTGGCACTGGATGACGGGCGGCAGGCAGTGCTGCGTTCCGGCCTGAAAGGGGGCGAGCTGGTGGTGGGTCATGGTAGTTTTGCCCTGCGTTCCGTCATTGGTCTGGCCGGAATGGATGCAGACTGATGACACATGCCTACCTTGCCACCCTGATCCGCGCGCGCATGCTGGTGCTGGGCGGTCTTGGCCTGCTGCTGGCCGCGGGCATCATGGCTGTCCTGGGCCTGCCGGTGGAAGCGGTGCCGGATATTTCGCCCCGGCAGGTTCTCGTCTCGGTCGTGGCGCCGGGCCTTGCGACGGAGGAAGTGGAAAAACTCATCACCTTTCCCGTCGAGACCAGCATGACCGGAATCCCCGGCATGACTGACCTGCGTTCCGTATCGCGCGGCGGCGTCTCGGTGGTGTATGTGCAGTTTGCCGATGATACCGACATCAACCTGGACCGCACCCGCGTGAACGAGCGCATACAGCAGGCGCGTTCAAACATATCCGTGCCCGGCATTACCGTCAGCATGGGGCCGCTGGCCACTGGCATGGGCGAAATCATGCAGTTCCAGATCCGTGGCGCGGGGCGTTCGCTCATGGAACTCAACCGCATCATGAACTGGACCGTGGTGCCGCAGATGCGTCTTGTCCCCGGTGTGGTGGATGTCAACGTCAATGGGGGCGCGGAGGAAACCTATGAGGTGACGCTGGACCCCGCGCGGTTGATCGGGGCCAACATGTCGGTAGGCGAGGTCTATCGTGCGGTGGATGCCGGCAACGCGGCATCCGGCGGCGGATGGATCACGCACCATGCCGAACAGCAGAGCGTGGTCGGACGCGGGCTGGTCGGCAGCCTGGCCGACTTTGGCAACATTGCCGTGCGCACCAACCCCGATGGGTCCGCCGTGCGGCTGCGCGATCTTGGCCGCGTGCGCGCAGGCGCGCGCACCCGTCTGGGGGCGGTAACGCGTGACGGGCAGGGCGAGATTGTGATCGGCGTGGTGATGATGGAAAGCGGGGCGAGTTCCAACGCAACGCTTGCCGCGATCGACCGCGCCCTGCCGGGCATAAGGCAGGCGCTGCCCGCCGGGGTTACGATCGAACCCTATTACACCCGCGCCACCCTGACCGGGCAGACCATCGCCACCGTGCGTGACAACCTGGTCATGGGCGCCGTGCTGGTGGTGGGGGTGCTGGTGGTGGTGATCGGGAGTTGGCAGGCCGCCCTTGTCATTGCCTCGGTCATTCCGGTTGCCCTTGTCTGCGCGATGGCGGGCATGCGGCAGTTCGGTATCTCGGCCAACCTGCTCAGCCTTGGCGCAATCGATTTCGGCATGATTGTCGATGGTTCGCTGGTGGTGATCGAACATGTGCTGTCGCGGCGGGAGGAAGAACCGGAAGCGGAATTCATCCCGCTGGTCATCTCGTCCGTGCAGCAGGTCATGCGCCCGGTGGGGTTTGCCATACTGGTCATCATCATGGTCTATCTGCCGATCCTGACCCTGCAGGGGATCGAGGGGCACATGTTCCGCCCCATGGCGCAGACGGTCATCATGGCGCTGCTGGCGTCGCTGGCGTACTGCTTCATCTGCGTGCCCGTTCTGGCCGCCCTTGCGTTGGGGGGCGTGCGGCCTGCGGGTGATACGCGGCTGATTGCCTTCCTGCGCCGGCCCTATACCCATATGGTGACATGGGGGGAAACCCATCCACGCATCCTGTTTGGCGGTACGCTGGTGGTGCTGGCCCTTTCAGCGGGGCTTGCGATGCGGCTGGGCGGTGAGTTTATTCCCCAGCTTGATGAAGGGGCGCTGGCGGTCACCACCACGCGGTTGCCCTCGGCCTCGCTCGATACCGTGCTGGCTTCGGTCACGAAGCAGGAGCAGATCCTGCGCCACTTCCCTGAAGTGCGCGCGGTGGTCAGCAATACCGGCACGTCCGCCATTCCCACCGACCCGATGGGCGTGAACGAGACCGACAGCTTCATCTTCCTCAACCCGCCCTCCACATGGAAAACCGCCCGCACGCAGGCGGAGCTGGTCGCTGCGATGGATGATACCCTGCGGCGCGAACTGCCCGATGCGCTGTATTCATGGAGCCAGCCGGTGCAGATGCGCATGGATGACCTGCTCTCTGGCGTGCGCACGCAGATTGCCGTCTCGATCTTTGGCGATGACCTGGCCATGCTGGCCGAGTTGGGTGACCGGGTGGTGGCGGCCATGTCCGGCGTGAAGGGGGCAGCGGACGTGGCGGCTGCGGGGGACGGCACCGTGCCGCTGATCGTGGTCGACATTGACCGCACGCAGGCCGCCAGCCGCAATGTGGCGGTGCAGGACATTCTGGATACGGTGGAGGCGGTTGGCGGCCATATCGGTACAAGGCCGGTGATCGTGGATAACGCCATCATCAGCACGCAGGTGCGTCTTGACCCGAAGCGCGTGGCTTCGACCGCCGCAATCGGTGCGCTGCAGGTCCGGCGGGTGGACGGGCAGGGGAATGTGCTGCTGTCACAGGTGGCGCATGTGCATGAAGTCGATGGTCCGCCCCGTATAAGCCGCGATGGCGTGCGCCGGCGCATGGTGGTGCAGGCCAATGTGCGCGGGCGCGACCTGGCCGGTTACGTGGCCGAAGCCCAGGCCCGCGTGGCGCGGGATGTGAAGCTGCCCGCAGGCTATACCATGCAGTGGGACGGGCAGTTCCGTAACCTGCAATCGGCCATGCAGCGGCTGGAAATTGTGCTGCCCATCGCCCTTGGCCTGATCTTTGCCCTGCTGGTGGTGGCATTTGGCGCCGTCCGGCCCGCGCTGCTGGTGTTTGTCAACCTGCCGGTGGCGGCAACCGGCGGCATTGTGGCGCTGACGCTGCGCGGGCTGCCGTTCAGCATTTCGGCGGGGATCGGCTTCATCGCGCTGTTTGGCGTGGCGATCCTGAATGGCGTGGTGCTGGTCAGTGAGATCGCAGCCCTGCGGGCACGGGGAATGGCCGTGGCACAGGCGGCCTTTGCGGCCGCGGAATCCCGCTTCCGCCCGGTCATGGCCACGGCCCTTGTGGCCAGCCTTGGCTTTTTTCCCATGGCGTTTTCCGAAAGTGCGGGCGCGGAAGTCGAGCGCCCGCTGGCCAGCGTGGTGATCGGGGGACTGGTTTCGTCCACGCTCCTGACGTTGCTGGTATTGCCTTCATTATACGCCCGGGTCATGCGGGAAAAGGATCAGGACTGATGCGTATCCTTATTGTCGAGGATGAATACGATCTGGGTGTGGCGGTGCAGGAGCGCGTGGGTCTGGACGGGCATGCCGTGGACTGGTTCACGACGCTGGAGGACGCGCGCGCGGCCATGGCAACGGTGGATTATGATTTCATACTGCTCGACCTTGGCCTGCCCGATGGAAGCGGGCGCGACCTGCTGCGTGAGGTCCGCCGGACATCGTCTGACATCGCCATCCTCATCACCACGGCAGAAGACCAGATCAGTGACCGTATCGCGGGTCTGTCCGAAGGGGCGGATGATTATATCGTCAAGCCCTATGACCTGAATGAACTCGTGGCCCGCATTGCGGCGGTAGCCCGCCGGTATGCATCGCCGCGCAGGCAGGCGCACTGCCGCGTGGGAGAGATTACGATAGACCGGGAGAACCGGTCCGTATCGCGTGATGGCGAGCGGCTGGACCTGACCGCGCGCGAATGGAGCATCATGGAACTGCTCTCGCGCAGTCCGGGCCGGATCTATTCGCGCCAGCAGATCGACACGGTCCTTTATGCGCTGGATCGCGAAGTGGACAGCAATACTGTCGAGGTCTTCATCAGCCGCCTGCGGCGCAAGCTGGGCAATAACGTGATCCGGACCATACGCGGTCGTGGTTACTGCCTGGATGGAAAGAACGGCTCATGAAAAGCTGGAGCCTGTCCACCCGCATCATCAGCAGCGTACTTATGGTCGTTATTCTGGGGCTGCTGATCCTCAGTATCGCCGTGGGCGGATTTACCCGCTACGAGGTGACGGAACGGCTGGATAACTCGCTGCAGGAAGTGGCCGAGCGGTTGCAGACGGCGGTGGCCACGCGACTGCACGAACCGGGTGCGGCGTCATCCATCGCCTGGCTGCCCGAGGCCGGACCGCGCACACTGGCCTATCAGGTCGTGGACGTGAGTGGACATGTCGTGCTGCGTTCCCAGAATGCCCCGCAAACCGCATTTGTCAGCAACTGGCGGACCGGGTTTGCCAACGTCCCGCATTTTCGCGTTTATGTCGCGTCACCCGTGGCGGAGAAATACCGTGTCCTTGTGGGGGAACCGACCTTCCACCGGCGCGAGGCCGTCCGGCGCGCGATGCTGATCTCTGTCGTGCCCATGCTGCTTTTCATGCCGGTGATCTGGTGGCTGGTGCGCCTGATCGTGCGGCGCGCCCTGCGCCCGCTGGACCTGCTGCATGACGAGATGCGCGCACGTGGCAGCGGCAACCTTCAGCCCATTCCTCCCCTTGATCTCCCTGACGAACTAGTCTCCATCCAGCGCTCGATCAATACGCTGTTGGCGCGGTTGGAGGCAGCGCTCTCTACCGAGCGCGCCTTTGCCGCAAGCGCTGCGCATGAACTGCGTAACCCGCTTGGAGCCCTTCTGGCGCAGGTACAGATGCTGGGCCGACTGATGCCGGCGGGTTCGGATACGGGCCGGCGGGTGGAGGTCATTGCCGACCGGACCCGCAGGCTGGGCCGCACGGTGGAAAAACTGCTGCAGTTTTCCCGCGCCTCGTCCGGCGTCGCTTTCCGGCGCGACCGTTTCGACCTGATGACCGTAGTGCGTGTCCTTGTCGATGATCTTGGGCATAATCCGTGTGACGGGCAGGGCATTGTCATCGCGCCAGACGGGATTCACCACATATTCGTACATGGTGACATGGATGCGACCGGCATCATGTTGCGCAACCTGCTTGAAAACGCCCTGCTGCATGGAGGGCACCATATGCCCGTGCGGGTGGCCGTGCTATCAGATGGTGGAATCGACATCACCAATGACTGCCCCGCGCTGCCACCCGGCATATTCCAGCGGCTGACTAGCCCATTCGTGCGCGGCGGGACCGGTAATCATGGCAGTGGCCTGGGTCTCGCCATTGCCAGTAATATCGCTACCCAAATGGACGTTACTCTGCGCTTACGTTCCCCACTTACAGGATCTGCCAGAGGATTTGGTGTGTGTGTCACCTTTCCAAACTCGAAGGTAACCTAATTCATGACTGTAGAGGAACAGACGCGCAGGCAACTCCATTTTGCGTACTCTACTCCCCTATGTCACGAATGCCCTACGTCACGGTTGCCTGGTAGCAGCCCGTTGGCAATATTCTGAGAGGCTGCTTGGGAAAATCAGTCAACACGTGCCTATGGGTGGTGGGGTTGATGCGTCTTTCGCTGCGTACCGACTACGCTTTCCGTGTGTTGATCCACTTGGCGTGTAATCCTGATTCGCGTGTTACCGTCAGGAACATCACTGAGTTGCATGGCATTTCGCACAATCATCTTGTGAAAGTTGTACAACACCTGTGTCATGCCGGGATCGTACAAGGTACCCGGGGAGGTACTGGTGGCATCCGTCTGGCTGTGTCTGCCAGAAACATAAACGTCGGTCATATTATGCGGCTCATGGAAACTGAAAAAGAATCCCCTGGTGCCTGTCACTCATCTGGCAATAACCAGTGTATACTGGGCAATGCTTGTCAGTTTCGCCATCTCATAGTACAGGCCGTTGATGCATTTATGGCATTTTCCGATGGGATGAGCTTACTGGATCTCACTAGTGGTTCAGGATAATGTGTTTGCTCACTTTTCCATCCTGGCATGATGCCTCCCTCAAACACTTGATAGAACATTTGAAGCCGTCGATGAAAAAAATATCACTGTAGTCATAGTGAATCTCGTGTGAAGTAAGATTCATATAATCTTCAGGTGAAAAGTTCACTTTGTTGCGGGTAATATAATGATAGCGGACGTTATTATTATTACGGTGTTGAAAGATTTTTACCAAAGTACGGACGGCTTCTAGGCTCGGGACACATAGCCAGAACATGACGGTTGCGGTGAGACAGATGGCTGAGAAGAAGACGGTCGGGCACCTGTTGTAGCGGGTTGCAACCCGCCGCCAGCCCTTGAGCCTTCCGAATATGATCTCGACGCGATTGCGGCGTTTATATTTTCTCTTGTCGTATCTGACCGGTTTTCCGCGAGATTTCTGTCCTGAAATGCAGGGCTTTTATACCTTTTGCTTCCAGGGCGTCCCTGAACCAGTCGGCGTCATCCCCGCGATCTCCCGGCATCCATTGTGCTTCAGGAAGACTATCCAGCAGGGCAGCGGCATCGGTATAATCGCTTATCTGTCCCGCAGTCATGAAAAAGCTCAGCGGTCGCCCACTCTGGTCGGTGATCGCATGCAGCTTCGTGTTTATGCCCCTCTGGTGCGGCCGATCAAGCGACCTGGATCCCCTTTTTTAGCCGCACGCTCGAAGCCGTGCGGTGTGCCTGGAGATACGTCGCATCAGTCATGATGGTCTGGGGCTCTGCCTTTCCGGCAGCCAGACCGTCCATCATCCGGGCGCAGATCCCCATGGCGCCCCAGCGCTTCCAACGGTTTTAGAGCGTCTTATGTGGACCGTATTCCCGGGGCGCATCGCGCCAGCGCAAGCCGTTCCGATTGACAAAAATGATGCCGCTCAGCATTCGGCGGTCATCAACGCAGGCTCTACCATGGCTCTTAAAGAAAAAGGGCCGCAGACGCTCCATTTGTTCGTCCGGCAGCCAAAACAGGTCGCTCATCTCCAGTCTCCTCACAGAGCCTGAATCAGATTCCCGCACTCAAATCAATGGGTTGTTATCATAGGGGATGAAGCCAGTCTGGAAAGCACTCGGGGGCTCAACTCGCGTTCATCACCATTTTCCCATTCGACCGCGAAAGTGTGTTGCCGCCATGACACGGACGCTGCGGCTTCATGGGCTACGTGGGCGAAATGCACCGTGACATTTGCCTACCGCGCTAACTGACTACTGGCGGAGATCACCATCATGACACCCGCCACGACCATGGCGGCATGACCAATATGGTGAAACAAGCGATCATGTAGGTGCGGCAACAGGTACTTCATGATTATTGATGACAGAACCGCCGCCGCAGCAACAGCGATACCCGCAATGCTGGCCCGGGTATTCAACAGGCCGAACTCAGCGTAGAGAGCGATCTTGAGCACATGCATCATGATTTCGTTGGCCGCGCGGGTTGCGACGATTTCTTCCTTCCGCAGACCAAGTCGATAATAAAACCCATTGAACACCAGGCCGACCGCTCCGGTAAAACCGGAAATGAAGCCGGCGGTAGCACCCAGCACGTGCAGTTCGATAGCGTGGGGCGTTTTCACAGTGACCTGGGGTGCAGGCTTGCGAAAGAGAAGGGGAAGATTGCCCATCAGGAATACGCCAAGAAGCAGCGACAGATAGGCTGGCTCCATACGGCTCAATGCCCATGCGCCCAGGGCGGCGAAGGGCAACGCGGTGGGCGCAAAATGCCGGACGATGTCCCACCGGATCGCCTGCCAGAACGAGATGATGCGCGTCGCCGAACTGGCAACTGTCCCGATCGACAGGGCGGCTGGCACCTGAGTGCCAGGCAGCACCAGCCCCAGCAGGGGCATTAGGAGCAGCCCGGCACCGCCTCCCGACACGGCGCTCAGGCCAAATGCCGCGGCTGATGCAACCAGAATCAGGGACCAGAGCAGCATGGTTTGTAACCGGCCGTTTGAGGCCGCCTTATGATTGAGGATTGTGACTGGTAACTTACCGTCGTTAACGACGTCGTTATTGACGTCATTTGAGA
>NZ_JABJWD010000085.1:0-20454 GCF_013155425.1 Gluconacetobacter entanii
CCGACAGATCATTCGCAGCGATGATTTATCTCACCGCCGCAATCATCAATTCGCGTTAATTCCCAACAGACCCTGGAAAAAGCTTCACCAAAAACTTCTTTACGACTGCCGTAACAGCGGCATGACCTGCGTGCGCAGCAGCGGGGCCAGCACGGGTTCCACCGTGCGATCATGCAGATCGACCCAGCGAAGTTCCGCAATTTCCGCCTGCGCCCGTGGCGCGCCCGACAGGTCCGCCCGCCATATATCGGCCCGCACCGTACACCCCGCCTCATGCGCGGCGGGGGCGGCATATTGCCCCAGCAGGCGCGCACTGCCCGGATGCAGGCCGCAACCCAGTTCCTCCGTCACTTCACGATGCAGGGTGGCAAGACCGTCCTCCCCCGCCTCGGGCTTGCCGCCGGGCAGCATGAACAGGTCCGTCCCCTCCTTGCGCACGCACAGCAGCGCGCCGTCGCGCACGATCGCGGCGCAGACGACGCGGATGTCGCGCGCCGTCATGGCTTGTCATCCCCCTTGAGCGGCGACATCAGGAAACAGAACGGCACCACCAGGAGCGAACCGATACCAAGGATCATGAACACCTCGTTATAGGCAAGGATCGCGATCTGCTTGGAAAACTGCTGGTACAGCTTGCCCATGGCGACGGAATTGACGACGGGTTCGGCAAAACCCCGCGCCAGCGCCGCGATACGCGCCTGCGAGAGGTATTCGTTGAAGGGCTGGTGAAACGGTGTCATCCAGTGGACCATATGGGTCTGGTGCGCCTGGCGCAGTTCCGTCACCAGCGCGGTCGCCCCCGAAATGCTGAGCGATCCCAGCACATTGCGCACCATGCTGAACAGGGCGGAGCCATCCGCGTTCAGTTCACGCGGCAGGGTGGCATAGGTGATGGTGGAGATCGGCACGAACAAAAATGCCATCGTTGCCGTCTGGCTCATGCGGAATAAGACGAGGTGGCGGAAATCGAGGGCCGGCACCAGTCGCGCCGACCACAGCATCGACATGCCCATCAGGAAGAAGCCGAAGGCGATGATGTAGCGCAACTGGATCTTCTTCATCGCCATGCCGACGATCGGGATCAGGATGATGACGGCCACGCCACCGGGCGACAGGATCAGTCCCGACAGGGTCGCGGTATAGCCCATGACCTGCTGCGCGAACTGCGGCACGATGATGGCGGAGGAATAGAGCAGCGCCCCCACCGCCCCCATCAGCGCGGTGCCCACGGCGAAATTGCGGTCCTTGAACACCCGCAGGTCCACTGCCGGTTTCTTGGTATGCAGCAGCCACAGCACCGCGCCGCCGATCCCCAGTACCGCGAGGATCGCCATGATGACGATGATGCGTGAACCGAACCAGTCCTCGTCCTCGCCACGGTCAACCGCGACTTCGAGGCAGCCGAAGCCGATGGTGATCAGGCCGATGCCGACGAAATCCAGCGGGGCGGCCTGCTTGCGCGCCCATGGCGGGTCGTCGATCATGAACGACACCGCCACCGTCGCCAGCGCGCCGACGGGCACGTTGATGAAGAATACCCACCGCCACGAATAATTGTCGGTGATCCACCCGCCCAGCGACGGCCCGATCACGGGGGCCACCACGGTCGCGATCGCCGTCAGGCCAAAGGCCGCAGCGCGCTTGGCGGGGGGAAAGGTGTCAAGGATGATCGACTGCTGGTTCGGCTGGAGCCCCCCGCCGAAAAACCCCTGCAGCAGGCGGAAGAAGATCAGTTCGGGCAGGCTGGTCGAAATCCCGCACAGGAAGGACGAGATCGAGAACATCGAAATACAGATCAGGAAGTATCTCTTTCGCCCGAACAGCTTCCCCAGCCAGCCGGAGATGGTCAGCACGATGCCGTTGGCGACAAGGTAGGACGTCAGCGTCCATGTCGCATCGTCATAGGTGGACGACAGGTTCCCCGCGATGTGCGGCAGCGAGACATTGACGATGGTGGTGTCAAGGATCTCCATGAACGCGGCAACCGTGACCACCACGGCAATCAGCCACGGATTATGCTTCGGCTTCCATGCCTGGTCGGCGTGGTCATCGGTGGGGGCTGCCGCCGCACTCATCGCGTATAGACCGTGGGTTCGACCGAAAGGCCCAGCGACAGCGGCACGTCAGGGCGCAGCCCTTCGTCGATCAGGATCTTGACCGGCACGCGCTGGACGATCTTGACGTAGTTGCCGGTCGCGTTCTCCGGCGGGAAGGCGCTGAAGGTCGAACCGGTGCCAAGCTGCAGGGAATCGACATGTCCCTTCAGCTTCAGGAACGGGTAGGCATCAACCGCGATATCCACCTTCTGCCCCGGACGCATGTTCGAAAGCTGAGTTTCCTTGTAGTTCGCGATGACCCAGACCTCGGGTTCCACGATGGAGAAGACCGCCTGCCCTGCCTGCGCAAGGGTCCCGCGCTCGATATTGCGCTGCGAGATCCAGCCATCGTGCGGGGCGCGGATGGTGGTCCATTCCACGTTCAGTTCCGCCTGACGCAGACGGGCTTCGGCCTCGTGCACCTGCGCCTGCGCCTGCGACACCTTGGTCTGGGTGCTGGAAATATTGGGCTCGACCGGCAGGGCCTGCTGCAGTTCGCCCTGCGCCTGCAGGACGCGGGCCTTCGCCGCGTCCAGCGCGGCGGTGGCATAGTCGATATCCTGCTGCGACGTGGCGGCGCGGGCGACGGAATGCTGCCTCCGGAAATCCGTCTGCGCGCGGAATTCCTGCGCCTGCGCGCCCTGCAGCGCGCCCTGTGCCGCCAGCAGGTGGCCGGGGAAATTCTTCTGCGCCACCGCAAGCATCAGTTCGGCGCTGGCCGCCTGCGCGCGGGCAACCTCCAGATTGGCGGCAGCCTGGTCACGCTCGGCGCGCCAGTCACGGTCGTCAAGCCGCGCCAGGACCTGCCCTTCGTGGACGAACTGGTTGTCGTTGACCAGAAGTTCGGTCACATACCCACGCACATGCGGCGCCACGGTGACCGCACGGCCCGTAGTGAAGGCGTCATCGGTCTCCACCTCCCCGCGATGCAGGAACCAGTACACCACCGCCGCAAGAACCAGCGCGACAAGGGCCACGATCATGATGATCTTGCGCGATGATTTTTCCGCGGGCTTGTCCTTGCCTGCCTGTCCGTTGTCTGGCGTCTGGGCTTCGTCACCGGCCATGTGGTTCCCTCATTTCGTGCGATTCGTATCCCGGTTCCGCGCAGCGCAGCCGCATTGACCGAACGGGTCGGTCAATGCATGACACGAACACGATGCGACTTCAACCATCGCGCACAGCTTATTCGAGTGGAATCTCCCGGCAGGCGGCCTACAGGCCAAACGCCTGCGTACGGACCATGCGGGCATAGACACCGTCCTGACGCATCAGGTCATCATGGGTTCCGCGCTCCACCGCGCGCCCCTCCGCCATCACGACGACAAGGTCGGCGGAGCGGATGGTCGACAGGCGATGGGCGACAACGATGGTCGTGCGCCCGTGACGTAAGCCCGCCAGCGCCTGCTGCACCGTGGCCTCGCTCTCGCTGTCAAGTGCGCTTGTCGCCTCATCAAGCAGCAGGATACGCGGGTTGCGCAGCAGCGCGCGCGCCAGGGCGACACGCTGGCGCTGCCCGCCCGACAGGCGCTGCCCCCCCGGCCCGACGAGGGTGTCGTACCCCTCGGGCAGCGCCATGATGAAATCATCCGCCGCCGCCGCACGCGCCGCCGCGCGCACCTGTGCCTCATCCGCGTGGCGGTCGCCCATGCGGATATTGTCCCCCACCGACATGTCGAACAGCAGCGAATCCTGGCTGACATAGGCGATGGCGTCGCGCAGGTCCGGCAGGATCAGGTTGCGCAGGTCCTCCCCATCCAGAACGATCCCCCCGCCCGAGACGTCATGCAGGCGCGGCACCAGCGACAGGGCCGTGGACTTCCCCGCCCCCGACGCACCCACCAGCGCCACGGTCGTGCCGGGACGCGCGATGAAATCCAGCCCCGCCAGTCCCATCCGCCCGTCGGGATAGACAAACGACACATCGTCAAAGCGCAGGTCCCCACGTCCGGGGGGCAGCGGACGCGCATCGGGCGACTGGCGCACGGCGGCGGGTTCGTCAATGACCTGAAAGACGCGCTGCAACCCGGCCATGCCTTCCTGCAGCGCGACATTGAGGGTACCCAGCGCGCGCAGCGGCCGCGCGGCCAGCAGCAGGGCCGCGACAAAGCCGGAAAAATCCCCCAGCGTCGCGCCCCCCTGTGTCGCGCGCCACCCGGCAAAGCCCAGCACCGCCGCCACCGCAATCCCGCCCAGTACCTCAAGCATCGGGTCAACGCGCGCGCGCCCCCGCGCAATGCGCAGCAGGCCCGCATGCAGCATGTCGAGGACATGGTTCGCGCGTTTCTGCTCCACCTCCTCAAGCCCGTAGACGCGGATGGTGCGCGCCTGCGCGAAACTTTCGGTCAGGAGAGCCGCCGTGCTGCCTGTCTGTTCATGGACGCCGCCCGATTCCCGGCGCAGGCGCTTGCCCAGCCTGCGCACCGGCATGGCGGCGATGGGATACAGCACGGCGGCGATCAGGCTGAGTTCCCAGTCCATATAGAACATCGAGACGATCAGACCTATGACCGTGACCGCATCGCCCAGCGCATTGGTCGCGCGGATCAGCGCCTCGCGGATGGAAACGGCGTCGGTGGTAAACCGCGCGGCCAGTTGGGCCGGGGCCTCCGCCTCGATGCGGGAGATGTCGGCATTGACCAGATGGGCGAACATCCGCCCCTGCAGGCCACGGATGACCGACAGGACCAGTCCCTGCACCGCGACACTCTGCCAGTATTGGGAAATGGCCTTGGCCGTGGTGATCAGGACCACCAGAATCGGCACCTGGTACAGGATGCGCCTGTCCTGTGCCGCGAACATGTCGAGCGCACGCTGGATCACCAGCGGATACAGTGCGCTGAAGATGGCCATCAGCGCCGTCAGGATCACCACGCCTGCGATGCGCAGGCGATAATGGCTCAGATCCTCGCGCCACAGGCGACGCACAAGTCCGGCCGTCGGTGCCGGGGCATGCGGATCGGACTGCACTTTGCCGGCGGCGTCGGGCCGCGTCGATCGAACAACGTTCATACGGCCCTATAAACTCCCGCACGCCTGAAATGCAAAACTGATCCCTGTTTTTCTCATAACGTTAAGTAACCGGGCGTGCTGTCCCTCAGCCCGCCAGTACCTGCCGCAGATGCGCAAGGCAGGCGGCACGCGCGGCTTCACACCCCCCCGCCAGCCACCATTGCCGCACCTGTTCCAGCACCTCGCCCACACGCGGGCCGGGCGTGCATCCCGCCGCCACCACATCACGTCCCGCCAGCGGGAACACCGGGCGCGGGATGCGGGCAATGGCATCGCGCAGGTCATCCCACCGCGCGTCGGGCCGCCCGAGTTCGTGAGCCTGACGCAGCCATGCGCGCGCGATCAGGATCTCCGCCGGGTCCGCCGCCAGCATGCGCGCGATATCATGCGCTGTCATGCCCGGATGCGGGGCGGCCCCGTCCCGCACCGCAAGCATGAAGCGCCCGTCCGCGCGCGACAGGCGCAGGCGTTGCGCGATCTCCGCCACATCCCCCGCAAACAGCGCGGCACAGCGCAGCAGGGGATCCACCGGCCCGTCGCATGCCAGAAGCCGACCAAGCCGCGACAGGTCGTAGCCTTCGGGCAGGATGCGGGCGAGGACGCCGGCATGCTCCATCAGCGCCAGCGTTTCCGCCACCCGGGGACCGGCAAGGATACGGCGCAGTTCGGACCAGATCCGTTCAACCGACAGGCGTTCAACCATGGGCGCAAGCGCGGTTGCCGCCGCCATCGCCTCCGCATCGGGCACGTCACCGCCATAACGGGCGTTGAAGCGGAAAAACCGCAGGATCCGCAGCGCGTCCTCCGTAATGCGGGCACGCGCGTCGCCCACGAAACGCACACGCGCCGCCGCAAGGTCCGCCTGCCCGCCAAACGGGTCATGCACCACGCCCGCGCGGTCACAGGACATGGCGTTGATGGTGAAATCACGCCGGGCCGCGTCCTCGCGCCAGTCATCGGTCCATGCCACCTGCGCGTGGCGGCCATCGGTCTGCACGTCGCGGCGCAGGGTCGTGATCTCATGCGGGCGGCCGTCGATCACCGCCGTCACCGTCCCGTGCGCCAGTCCCGTCGGCACCACCTTGATCCCCGCCGCGCGCAGGCGCGCCATCACGTCGGACGGGGGTACGGCCGTGGCAAGGTCCATATCCGTCACCGCACGCCCGCACAGCAGGTCACGCACCGCCCCGCCCACCAGTCGCGCATCGGGCAGGACATCCCAGATCCGCGCCAGCGTCGCGGCCGTATCGGGCCGCGTGCGGTACAGGCGCGCCAGCGGATCGGGCGTGGCGGCAGGCGGCAGGTCATTCATGGCCCGGCCCTCCCGTCGGCAGGTACTTCATTAGGGGGCGTCGTCATCGCCGTCACAACATTCCCCATCGCGGCAGGAAGACAGCCGGCCAAGGGGGAAGAAGACGTTACGGCTCCACACCCCGAGGCAGGGCACCCCGCAGTGATGCCCCGGCACCGCCAGCGCCGCGAGTTCGTAATAGACGGGGCGCGACACCCGCGCCTCGATCGGCAGGTCGCCATCGCCCGGCCTGACCTCGACATAGGGCACGGCCCCGGTCCCGTCCTCGTCACAGGGACGGTCCCAGTCGGCACGAATCGGATGCTCCGGCCCGGCGCAGATCACCTGGTCCACATTGGTGCGAAAGGAGAGGACCTGTTCGCGCCCGCAGCCACACCATTCAAGGCTGACGGCGACAAAGGGCGCGTCCTCCACCTCGATCGTGCCGGATTCCACCGGCGTCTGCAGCCGGAACACCCCCGCCGCATCACGCCGCAGCGTGCCGGCGAACAGGCAGATCATCGGTTTGCGCGTAATGGGTGAACCGCGATACAGCCACGTCCCGTCGCGACGGATCAGAAAAGGCAACGCCCCGCATGTCGTGCCCGATGTCGCGCCCGCCGTCCCCGTGGATGCGCCCGGCCCCTGCGCCGCCCCTTGCGAAGGCATGCCCGGGACGGCATCGTGCCCCGGCCGTGCGGGATCCGGTTGTCCGGTATCGGGGGACCCGGCGGCGGGGCGCATGCCACCGAATATGACTCTCGTCTCGAAATCGTCCGTCAAGTGCGTTAACCCGAACATTATGAAACCTTGCTTCACCTGATATAGGGAGCAACCCCGGCTTGATGAAACCCCCGGACGTGTCAGACTGAAGGAATGATGACCTCCGATGCCTTTTCTCCTTCCCGCGCGGAGCCTGCGAGCATGACGATATCCTCCCCCCCCGATGCCACACAGGCCGCGGCGATGGCCGACGCGACTGCCAGACGGCTGCATGCCGCCCGCGCGGAGGTCGGCAAGGTCATCCTGGGACAGAATCGCGTGATCGACCTTGCGCTGGTCTCCATCCTCGCGGGGGGGCATGCGCTTCTGGTGGGTGCCCCGGGACTGGGCAAGACGCTGCTGGTCACGACGCTGGGCCGGGTGCTCGGGCTTGATGCGCGCAGGGTGCAGTTCACGCCCGACCTGATGCCGTCGGACATCCTCGGCAGTGAAATCCTTGACGAGGACGCGCAGGGGCGGCGCAGCTTCCGCTTTGTCGCGGGGCCGGTCTTCTGCCAGTTGCTGATGGCGGACGAAATCAACCGCGCAAGCCCGCGCACGCAGTCCGCGCTGCTGCAGGCGATGCAGGAACACCATGTCGCAATCGCGGGCACCGACCACGCCCTGCCGCGCCCGTTCCATGTGCTGGCGACGCAGAACCCGATCGAGCAGGAAGGCACCTACCCCCTGCCGGAGGCGCAGCTTGACCGCTTCATGATGCAGATCCTGCTCGACTTCCCCGACCTCGAGGCCGAGCGCGCCATGCTGCTGGCGACCACCGGCGCGACGCAGGCCACGGCGGACCCTGTCATGAGCGCGGATGACGTCATCGCCGCACAGCAGGTCGTGCGCGCCCTGCCCACCGGGGAGAAGGTGGTGGACGCCATCGTCCATCTGGTGCGCGAGGCCCGGCCCGAAACCACCACCGACCCCACCATCCGCGAGGCCGTGGCATGGGGCCCCGGCCCCCGCGCGGCGCAGGCGCTGATGCTGGCGACACGGGCGCGCGCGCTGCTTGACGGGCGGCTGTCGCCCACGCTTGATGACGTGGCGGCGCTGGCGCAACCCGTGCTGGCGCACCGCATGGCCCTGACCTTTACCGCGCGGGCCGAAAACCTGAAGCTGGAGCAGTTGATCGACGGACTGCTTGGGCATCTGGGCTGACATGGGCCGTGGCTGATCGCATGCCCGTGCCCGCTTTCCTCCGACGCCTGTTTTCGCGTGCCGCGGACGCGCGCCCTGCCATGGGCGCCGCCGCTGGCGCGGCCCGGCCGATGTCCGCACAGGATGGGCCGGCCCTTGCGCGCGTGCTTGCCGCACGGCTGCCCGCCCTGATCGTGGCGGCGCAGAAGATCGCCCTGACGGTGCAGCAGGGCAGCCACGCCCGCCGCCGCGCGGGATCGGGGGAGAATTTCTGGCAATACCGCCCCGCACAACCGGGCGAGGCCGCATCGCGCATCGACTGGCGACAGTCCGCGCGCGGCGACCGCCCGTTCGTGCGTGAAAACGAGGCACAGTCATCGCAGACCATTTTCATCTGGTGCGATAACAGCCCGTCCATGGGCTGGCGTTCCTCCGACGCGGTGCCGGTCAAGGCGGAACGCGCGCTGCTGCTGGCGCTGGCACTGGCGGCAATCCTGCTGCGGCAGGGCGAACGCGTGCGCCTGCTGGGTCCGGATGGCGGCACGGTTGCGGCCATTTCGGGCAACAGTGCGCTTGAACGCATGGGCACGCTGCTGGTTGATGCGATGCGCCATCCCTCCGCCTCCGCGACCCTGCCGCAGGCCGGGCACCTTGCACGTAACGGGCGGCTGGTGCTGCTGGGCGACGGATTGTACGACCCGGACGCATTTTCGGGCCTGCTGCGCGCGGCACTGGCGCGGCAGGTGCGTACCAGCCTGATCGAAATCATCGACCCGGCCGAACGCGACATGCCCTATGCCGGGCGCACGCGCTTCATGGGGCTGGAGGACGAGGCCCCGCTGACCCTGTCCGCCGGGGGCGACCTGCGCGCGGCCTATCGCACGGCATTCGCCCGGCATCAGCAGCAGCTTTCGGACCTGTGCCGCGCGGGCGGGAACGCCATGATCGTGCATACCACCGATGACCCGCCCGAACGCGCGCTTCTGGCGCTGCGCACGCAGCTTGCGGCGGCACATCAGAGCGGCGGGGGAGCGCGCGCATGATCCTGACCGCACCGTGGGTATTATGGGCGTTCGTGCTGCTGCCGGTGGTCTGGCTGCTGCTGCGCGCGCTGCCGCCGCGCCCGCGTGAACAGGCCTTCCCCCCCATCGCCATCCTGCGCGGGCTTGGCGCGCGCAATGACGACGTGGCCCGCGCGCCGCCATGGCTGCTGGTCCTGCGCTGCCTCGCCGTTGCACTGGTGATCGCGGCCTGCGCGCAGCCCTTCATCACGCGTGAACGCGCGGGCATCACCACGTCGGCCGACACCTTGCTGGTGATCGACAATGGCTGGGCCGCCGCCCCCGGCTGGACGCAGCGCCTGCGTGCGGTGGACAGCATCCTGCAACGCCTGTCGCGCAACGGCCATGCGGTGCGCCTGCTGCTGACGGCCCCACCCGCCGGGGATGAACCGGTGCGGGTCAGCGGGCCACAGGATCCGGCCATCCTGCGCACGACGCTCGACCCCACCGAGGCGCAGCCATGGGGCGTGGACCGCCATGCCGCGACCTCGGCGCTGCAGGCGCTGGTGCAGGGGGGATGGCATGGGCCCGTGCTCTATCTGGCCGATGGGCTGGCAACACCGGACGATGCGGCCTTTGCCGCGGCCCTGCGCGCCGTGGGGCCGGTGCGCGACCTGCGCCTGCCCGATGCGGACATCGTGACCCTCGCCCCCGGCCATAATGGCAGCGAGGCGCTGGACCTGCGGCTGCGCACGGTGCCGCGCCCCGTCCTGCGTGAACTGGCGCTGCGGGCGCAGACCATCGACAACAGCACGCTGCAGGTTGTCCATGTGACGCTGCCGCCGGATGCACGGCAGGCGGACGTGCGGCTGAACCTGCCGGTCGAACTGCGCAACCAGTTGGACCATGTGGACGTCGATGCAATCAGCGGTCCCGCCAGCGTGCGGCTGCTGGATGAAAACGACCGCAGGCGGCCCGTGGGCCTGATTTCGGGCAACGCGTCGGACACGCCCCTGATGGGCAGCCTGTTCTACCTGCGCCGGGCGCTGGCGCCGGGGGCGGAACTGCGTGAAGGATCGCTCGACAGCCTGCTGTCGCGGCCCCTGTCCATCCTGATCGCCCCGGACGGCACGCTGGGCAGTCCCGATGCACGCCACAAGGTCGAGGAGTGGGTGCGCAAGGGCGGCACGCTGATCCGCTTTGCCGGCCCCCTGCTGGTGCAGGCCGCTGGCGGACCGGGGCTTGCGAACCCCACCTCCCCCCCACCTTCCGCCGATGCGCCGGGGGCGAACGTGCCGGGGACGAACGCGCCTGCGGCCGATGCGCTGCTGCCGGTGCAGTTGATGGATGGGGAGCGTGTGCTGGGCGGCGCGATGTCGTGGAGCAAACCTGAACACCTTGCCCCCTTTGATGCGCAGTCGCCGTTCCACGACCTGCCGGTTCCCGGCGACGTCACGGTGTCGAAGCAGGTGCTGGCGCGGCCATCGACCGACCTTGACACCCATACCTGGGCGCGCCTGACGGACGGGACGCCACTGGTCACCCATGCGGCGCTGGGCGCGGGACAGGTCGTGCTGTTCCATGTCACCAGTACGGCGGACTGGTCCAACCTGCCGCTATCGGGGCTGTTTGTCAGCATGCTGCAACGGCTTGGCGAACGCGCGGTGGGGATCGAAACCCCGGCGGACCAGAGCCTGCTGTCGCCTTACCTGACGCTGGACGGCGCGGGGGTGGAAGGACCGCCGCCCGCAGGCGCGCAGGCCGTGCGCGCCGATGCGTTCGGGCATATCGCGGTTTCCGCCATCCACCCACCGGGCCTGTATGGGCCGCGCGCGTCACGCCGGGCGCTGAATGTGGGGGACGAGGCCGGGGAGATGCTGCCGCAGAACGCGACCGGCACGATGATGGACCTGCGCGGGCAGGCCCCGGACATCGCCCTTGGCCCGATCCTTGCCGTGCTGGGACTGGCGCTGATCCTTGTCGATGGCGTGGTGGCGATCCTGCTGCGTTCGGGTGGCGGGCGGAAGGCCGGGTGGATTTCGGGACGCATGACGTTTCTGGCCCTTGTCATGGCGGGGGCGGCGCTGGCCTCCCCCGCCGGGGCGGAGACGCGCGATTACCCGGATGAGCCCAGGGTCATCGTCGATCATCCGGACGCCTCCTCCTCCGTGCCGGGGGCGGCGCTGGAGACGCGGCTGGGCTATATCGTCACCAACCATGAAGATATCGACACCGTCTCCCGCGAGGGGCTGCAGGGCCTGTCGGATTACGTCAATGCCCGCACCTCCGCCGTGCTGGGCCATCCCGACGCGCTGGTGCCCGAACGCGATGACCTGTCCTACTATCCCATGATCTACTGGCCGGTGACGGCGGACGCCACGACCACGCCCGCGCGCACGGCGGCGCTGAATGCCTATATGCGCCATGGCGGCATCCTGATGATCGACACGCAGGGACAGGACCCGGCCACGGCGCAGGGGGGCAGCGACAACAGCTTCACCGGCTCTGCCCCCGGAACGGCCGCCGCCCTGCGGCGCATGACGGCGGGGCTGGACATCCCGCCCCTGATGAAGCTCGATGACCATCATGTGCTGACGCACACCTTCTACCTGCTGCATGATTTCCCGGGCCGTTATGATGGCATGCCGGTCTGGGTCGCGCAGGAAGGCGACAGCACCAATGACGGCGTCAGTCCCGTCATCATCGGCAGCAATGACTGGGCGCATGCCTGGGCGGTGGACGACAGCGGCAACACGCCCTATGCCACCATTCCCGACGGGGCGGAGCAGCGGACGCTGGCCTACCGCTTTGGCGTCAATGCCGTGCTGTATGCCCTGACGGGGAATTACAAGGCCGATCAGGTCCATGTCCCGGCCCTGCTGAAACGCCTGGGGGAATGATGCCGTCTCTTGACCGCCTGCATCACATGATCGGCTTTCAGCCGCTGGTGCCGCCCTGGCTGCTCTGGGCGCTGGGGGCGGCGCTCCTTGCGATGGGCGCGTGGGGGATCATCCGCCGCGCGCGCGGGACCACGTGGCGCGTGCTGGCGGGGGCCGGGCTCGTGCTGTGGCTGTCGGGGCCGCAGCGCCTGAGCGAAAGCTGGCGTCCCCTGCCCCAGACGGCGCTGGTCGTGGTGGACCAGTCGGCCTCCATGTCCATCCGCGACCGCGCGGTCATGGCGCACCACGCCGCCGAACGCGTGCAGGAGGAAATCGGCCATATCGACGGGCTGCAGACCCGCACCGTGACCGTGCGCGACGCCCACCATGACGGCACGCGCCTGTTCGCCGCGCTGACACAGGCGGCGTCGGACATCCCGCCCTCGCGCCTTGCCGGGGCGGTCATGATTACCGACGGGCAGGTCCATGACATCCCACCCAAGCCCCCCGAAATCCTGACGCCATCGGACGGGCATGACCATCACGTCACGCTGCCGCTGCATGTGCTGCTGACCGGACGGGGGGAGGAAACCGACCGCCGCCTGCGCATCCTGCAGGCCCCGCCCTATGGCATCGTGGGACAGGACGTGACGGTGCGTGTGGAGGTGGACGATCTTGGCCGTCCCGATGCGCGGGGGGCTGCGACCGAACTGACCATGACGCAGGGCGGCGCGCAGCCCAGCACCCGCACCGTCCAGATCGGGCAGCCACAGGACATCACCCTGCCCGTCACCCGTCCGGGCCCGATGCTGGTGGGACTGTCGGTGCCGGAACTGCCGGGCGAGGCATCGGGCGTCAACAACCAGGACATCGTGCGCATCAACGGCGTGCGCGACCGCCTGCGCGTGCTGCTGGTCTCCGGCACGCCCAACCAGGGCGAGCGCGTCTGGCGGCGCCTGCTGAAGGCCGACCCGTCGGTCGATCTGGTCCACTTCACCATCCTGCGCCCCCCCGACAAGGATGACGGGACGCCGCTGTCGGACCTCGCGCTGATCGCGTTTCCCGTCAACGAACTGTTCCAGCAGAAGATCGGGCAGTTCGACCTCATCATCCTCGACGGGTTTGAAAATCACGGCATCCTGCCGCAGGCCTACCTGCGCAACATCGCCAACCATGTGCGCGAGGGCGGCGGCCTGCTGCTGATTGGCGGGCCGGAGTTCGTCGGGCCGGGATCGTTGCAGGATACGCCCCTGTCGGAAATCCTGCCCGCCCATATCCAGCCCGACGGGGTCATGGACGAGAAGTTCCGCCCCATGCTGACCGAGGCGGGGCAGCGCCATCCGGTGACGGCGAACCTGCCCGGCGCCCCGACATCGGCCACCGGTCCGGGCTGGGGGCCATGGTATCGCAGCCTGCAGTCGGATTCCGTCAATGGCGAGGTCCTGATGACCGGGCCACATCAGCAGCCTCTTCTGGTGCTGGACCATGCGGACAAGGGGCGCGTGGCCTTCCTGCTGTCGGATCAGGCGTGGCTGTGGTCGCATGGGGAGGGCGGCGGCGGCCCGCAGTCCGAACTGCTGCGGCGCATTTCGCACTGGCTGATGAAGGAGCCGGAGCTTGAGGAAAACCAGCTTGAGGCGGAGATCACGGGCGGGGTGCTCAACATCACCCGCCGCTCGCTCCTGCCCGCACCACCGGGGACGGTGCGCGTCACCCATCCCGACGGCACGGTGCAGCAGGTTCCCCTGACCGCCACCGGCGCCAAGGGTGTCACCACCGCGCATGTTCCCGCCCACGAGAACGGGATCTGGAGCGTGCGTGACAGCGACGGGCACGAGGCCTTTGCCGCGCCCCGCGCCGAAGACCCGCAGGAATTCGCCGACCTGCGCGCCACCGCCACCCGCCTGCAACCGCTTGTGGCGATGACGGGCGGGGGTATGCACTGGCTGGGCGACAGGCCGGAGGCCCCTTCCCTGCCCGCGATGCGGATGGTTGACGGCGCACCGCATTCCACTGCCGCGCGGTTCGACTTTCCCGACCGTCATGCCCATGTCGTGACGGGGCAGCAGGCCCGGGCGCTTGTGCCCGCATGGATGGTGCTGTGCTTCGTGCTGGCGATGCTGATGATCGGATGGTGGCGTGAAGGACGCAGGCGCACGTAAGACAAAGTTTGCGTTCCCCCGCCGCCGTGCGATATTGCTGCACCATTGGTTATGCAGGCCTGCATCGCGTACCGGGCGCAGCGTTCATTTACGGGACAAGACATGATTTCCAGACCAGGCATCGGGTTTCTTGCGGCGTTTTTCCTGTCGGCTGTTCCTGTCATCGCAATGCCGCTGCACATGGCCCACGCGCAGGAGGCCGATGATGCGGAGGCCGAGGCCGAGGCCGCCGATGCCGCCAAGAAGGCGGAGGCCCGCCGCGCCGCCAAGGCCGCGGCCCCGCCCGCGGCCCTGCCTGGTGCGGAATCGAACGAGGAAGAACGCGGGCATGCCAGCAACGACATGAACCCGACCGACGCCCTGTTCGATGCGATCAACCGTGGCAGCCTGGGCGCTGCGAAAGAGGCGCTGAACCGCGGGGCGGACATGACGGCGCATAACGTGCTGGGGCAGAGCCCGCTGGACATGGCCATCGACCTGAACCGCAATGACATTACGTTCCTGCTGCTGTCGATGCGCACCTTCTCCGATTCAGATCCGCATTTCGCCTCTGGCTCGGCGGCGGATTCGGAGATGGATGAAGCGGCGGATACGGTCCGCACCCCGCCCCTGTCCGGACGGGTCAAGCGGGTTGATTCGCGCTATGACACGACCGGCGGCCATGCGAAACCGGCGGCGGGCTTCCTTGGCTTTGGTGGTAGCTGAGGCATAGCCCCCCAGAAACCTCTGACTGTTTTCAGTCCGTCGCGGTTTCGGGGTGCTGTGCAAGGATGCGCGCCTCCGCCATGCGGATTTCATCGACGATCTGCGCCACGCTGCGCCTGCTGTCGTGCCCCACCCGTGTCAGCAGGATGAATTCGACATTCATCGGCTTGGGGGAAAAACGCTGGCTGCTGACGCGGTAGCGTTTATAGCCCCGCGTAAACACCGACACCTGCCCCAGCGCGCGGTTCGCCGCGACCATGTCCGGCAGGGAAATCATCCCGTCCGTGCTGTAACTCGTCGCGATCCAGCGCACCGGCAGCGTCTGCAGCAGGCGGGTATAGGCCCCGGTCGCACGGTCGCGGTAATTGTAGGCACTGCGCCGCACGGTGCGCCAGTCGGTGCGGATCGCGGCCTTGTCACGGCCGCTGATCTTGGGTGAAAGCGCAGGCTGGTCCCATAGCGCGATGCTGTTGAGGACATGGTAATTCGCGCCATAGGGATGCTGGTTGTAGGGCGGGTCGATATAGGCGATGGCCGGCCCGCGCAGATACGCCCCCAGGTCGCGCGCCACGTCCTGCGCATCGGCGCGCAGCACCACATTGTCCCGTCCGTTATCCAGGAATGTCGCAGGCCGCAGGCACAGGTCGGCCGCGATCCGGTACAGCGCGGTCCCCGTGCGCCCGCCCCATCCGTTGTGAAATCCCTTGAACAGGCCGCTGGTATTGCTGTTGTAGCACGCACTGAACAGCAGCGGCGCCAGCAGGCAGGCCCGTTGCGCGGGCGACAGCAGGCCGCGCGCTTCCCACACCGCCACCTGTTCGCGGATGGCGTCGATCCGCCGCCCGTTCTTGCGCATGTAGAACATGCGGTCGCGCGTCACGTCATAGGCATCGTCATCATCGGGGCACAGATGCCGCGTCACCCACCCATCCACCGGCGGCAACGCATTGAGGCGGGCGATGACCTCCTCATACGCCACACCATCGAAAAAGCACGGTGCGCGCTGGGTCTGAAGGTAGCAGCGGCCAAGGACCTCGCCATAGGGTTCCCAGTCATTGGCGATGACACGGAATCCCATCTGCTTGGCCAGCCGCCCGACAACCCCGGTCCCGGAAAACAGGTCGATGAAATCGGCGGCGCGCGGGTCCTCCCCCGTGGCGCGGATCGCCCTGACGATCAGGTCGAGCAGCTTGCGCTTGTTGCCGATATAGGGAATGAGCTGGCTGAACAGGAAATCATCGGTACTGTTCGCGGAATGTGCGGTGCGGTTCCATTCCATCGCCTGCCACCGGCCCCGGACAGTTACGCCCGGGCCTGTTCACCCCCCTGTTCCGCGCGCAGTTCATTGCGCAGGATATCAAGCTGCTGCAGTTCGCCCGCGCGCTCGAAATACCAGAAGGTCCAGCCATTGCATGACGGCGCGTTCGTCAGCGTCGCGCCGAGTTTATGGATCGACCCCCGGTGCCCGCCACTGATCAGGGTGCCATCGGGAGCCACCGTGGCGAACACGCGCTTCTGCCGGTCCATCAGGATCGTGCCCGCCGGCACCATCCCGCGCTCCACGAGTGTACCGAACGGAATGCGTGGGGATTCGCGCCGTGCGGGCGTGGTCAGCACACTGTCGAGCGGCACCGGCTTTTCACGCCGGGCGCGGCCGATCGCGGCCTCGGCATAGTCGGGATGGCGTTCGATCCCGATGAAACGCCGCCGCAGCCTGCGCGCCATCGCAGGCGTCGTCCCCGTCCCGGTAAAGGGGTCGAGCACGACGTCATCGACATTGGTCGAGGCAATCAGCACGCGATGCAGCAGGCTTTCGGGTTTCTGCGTCGGGTGCAGTTTCAGCCCGTGCTCATTACGCAGACGCTCCCCCCCGGTGCACAGCGGCAGGTACCAGTCCGAACGCATCTGCACGTCGTCATTGAGCGCCTTCATCGCCTGGTAATTGAAGCGATAGCGGCTGTCGGGACCACGCGCGGCCCAGATCAGCGTTTCATGCGCGTTGGTGAAGCGCCGCCCCCGGAAATTGGGCATGGGATTGGACTTGCGCCAGATCACGTCGTTGAGGATCCAGAACCCCAGATCCTGCAGGATCGCGCCAATGCGGAAGATGTTGTGGTACGACCCGATGACCCAGATCGTCCCGTCCTTGCGCAGGACGCGCCGCGCCTCGCTCAGCCATGCGCGGGTAAAGCGGTCATAGGCCTGGAGGTCCGCGAACTTGTCCCAGTCATCATCGACGCCATCGACGATGCTGTCGTCCGGGCGACGCAACTCCCCACGCAATTGCAGGTTATAGGGGGGATCGGCAAAGACGCAGTCAATCGACCCCGTGGGCAGGGTCTGCATCATTTCCACGCAGTCGCCGCGCAGGATCTGGTCCAGCGGCAGTTCCATCATGACTGCACCGCTCATGAGTTTGTCAGCATGATGGCTGCTCCGCATTCTTGGGGGTAGGTCGGGCCGCGGATCGGGCACGGGATCGGGTCGGGGACGGGTTCAGGGACCGGGCAATGGTGCGTACCGTGCCGAACGCGGCGCGGTGGTGCGGCGTGATCCCATCGGTACACAGCGCCATGCGATGGGCGGCGGTGCCATATCCGGCATTGCGTTCCCAGCCATAGCCGGGCCAGCGCACCGACAGGCGTTCCATCAGGCGGTCACGGATGACCTTCGCCACGATGGAGGCGGCGGCGATCGACAGGCTTTTGGAATCACCACCCACGACGCATTGCGCCACGCAGCCGAAATCCGGCGCCGCGTTGCCATCGACCAGCACGAGGTCAGGCACCTGCGGCAGGCGCGCAACCGCGCGCTGCATCGCGATATGGGCGGCGCGCAGGATGTTGTGGCGTTCGATTTCGGCAACCGACGCCGCGGCCACGCCGATCAGGGCGGAGGGAAGCGCCTGAAGCTCCGCAAAGGCGCGCAGGCGTGCGGCGGGCCGGAGCTTCTTGGAATCATCAAGGCGGGAGGCAAGGTCATCGGGCACGCCATGCATGAACATGACGGCGGCGGCCACGACCGGCCCCGCAAGCGGGCCGCGTCCGACCTCGTCCACGCCCGCGACCCTGCCGCCATGTGCTCTCTCGCGTGAGTAATCTGGCATTCACCTCTTCCCGACTCGCTACGAACCGCGCTGTCGCAGCCCGATTCGCATGCGAATTCCGCTCTGGAAGGATGAAAACCATTTTTAAGTACTGTTGCGCAAGATGCTCTGGAATCAACGAGTCCCTTAAAATGAAAAAAAAGCGACTCGATGGCTTTCCTCAGCCTTTGCGGCGGGGAACAAACAGCAGTGCAAGCAGCGTCCCGATGGCCGCCGCGATGCCCAGCGACGTCAGCGGGCGTTCGCGCACGAACGTCACGGCCTTTTCCAGTTTGCCCTCGGTTTCCTCATAAAGTTCGGCGAACTCCTCCCGCGCCATGCCGGACAGTTGATCGACCTTCCCTTCCGCCTGCAGGCGCGAATCCCCCGTCAGGCCGCCAGCGGCGTCCTTGACGCGGCCGATCCCCTGCTCCACGAGACCTTCTGCCTTGTTTTCAAGTGCTTCGCTCTTGTTGTCGGACATGTTCAATGCTCCTGCATCTGTCTGTATGTGTTTCCAAGATTCAACGCGTTGCCGGAAAGCACGTTCCCTTCGGCTATTGCCTATCTTGCACGATAATGCGTTGATTGCCGACCGCCATGCCCACGACCCAGCCTCCATCCTCCTGCGCGATCCCGCCATCGCGGCGGCGTATTGTCGCCATGATCGTTGCAAGCATGCTGTTCATGGAACAGATGGACGGCACGGTACTGACCACCGCGCTGCCGACCATGGCGCGGACCTTTGGCGTGGATGTGGCGCAGACCGCCGTGGCGCTGACGTCATACATGCTCAGCCTTGCGATCTTCATTCCCGCCTCCGGCCCGATGGCGGACCGTTTCGGCGGGCGGCGCGTGCTGCAATGCGCGATCGCCGTCTTCATGGCGGGATCGCTGCTGTGCAGCGTGGCGCCCGGCCTGTGGCCGCTTGCCGCCGCGCGCATGCTCCAGGGCATGGGGGGCGCGATGATGGTGCCGGTGGGGCGACTGGTCATCTTGCAGAACGTTCCGAAATCCGCGCTGATCGGGGTGATGTTCTGGATGATGCTGCCTGCGACGCTCGGGCCGATGATCGGGCCGGTGGTTGGCGGCGTGCTGACGACCTACCTGTCGTGGCGCTGGATCTTCTATATCAACATGCCCGTCGGACTTGCGGCCATCGTGCTGACGCGCATTTTCATCCCGCAGATCCGCGCGCCCGAAATCGTCCCGTTCGACGTGCGCGGCATCATGCTTTCCGGCGTGGGGCTTGCCGCGCTGATGCTGGGGGTGGAACTGTCGAGCCACGGGCAGATCTCGCTGATGGCGATGCTCGGCCTGTGCGCGGTGGGGATCGCGGGGCTTGCGGCCTATGCCCGCCATGCCCGCCATACCGCCCATCCCGTGCTGGACCTGTCGCTGTGGCAGGTTACGACGTTTCGCGTCTCCGTCTGCGCGGGGCTGTTTTCCCGCCTTGCGACGGGGGCGGTCGGGTTCCTGCTGCCGTCCTTCCTCCAACTGGAATTCGGCCTCAGCGCGGCATATAGTGGCGCGCTGACCTTTGTCGCCCCCGTTGGCGCGCTGCTTGTGCGGGTGCTGGCGGTGCGGGTGTACCGCCGCTGGGGATTTCGCAACATCCTTGCGCTCAATGCCGGCGTGCTGCCCGCGGCATGCTTCTTCCTTGCGATGGTCGGAGCGGACTGGCCCTTGTGGATCCTGGTGGTGATGATGCTCCTGCTGGGCATGTCGCAGGCGTTGCAGTTCACCGGCTACAACACCATCGCCTATGCCGACATGCCCACCGGGCGGATGAGTGCGGCGACCAGTTTCTACTCCACCGCGCAGCAGATGAGCCTGTCGCTGGGCATCTGTGTCTCGGCCGGTGTATTATCGCTCAGTCGCATGGCCTTCTCCGCCCCCACGACGGGAGAGGCGACGGCAGGCACGTTCAGCGCGGCATTCGTGACGATGGGGGTGCTTGCGGTGCCAGCGTCGATGCTGCTGGCGCGACTGTCCCCACGCGCGGGCGCTGAAATCAGCGGGCATGTGCGCGAAGGGAGCGCCGCGCCACCAAACTATAACAAAAATTAAATCGACACTGAAACATTCATCTTTATAACAAAAAAGACCCTTATCGAGACGTTACATTCCAATACTTTATGCGCCTGTCCCTTAGACGTTACCCTGAATCGAGCCCATCCGCGCGCCCTGGCGAACGGCCAAACTTCCCCGATCTACGTGATGCAACCTGTGGTGGAAAACTGACCTGAACATGGATACCCCAAACCAGTCCCCGTCATCCCCTTCCCCCACCAGCAGCAGCAGGCCCACTCCCCCTC